>NZ_JACARZ010000050.1:0-28462 GCF_013386315.1 Pseudomonas sp. P7779
CCCGCCGCGCCCGCTCAAGGGGTACCCACGCCTGCCGCCCGACAACTGCGATAGCGGTTTGAAGAACGGTTGGGCGGGTTGCATCTGCAGCACCTTGCGCAAGGCACCGCGCGACAGGGCATGTTCCTGGATTTTGCCTCTTAACTCCGGCCCCTGCCCAATGCCTGGCAATCCCAGAGACTGGCGGTGGGTGTCTGGCAGGGCATGTTGCAAGGCGCCGTACAGATTGTCGACGACATGCAGGCTTTGCCCTCGTGCGTCAAACGCCTCGTAGCGTCCATCGCCCCTGTGCACCAATACCTTGCGGTGCGCGGACTCGGGTGGGCCATAGCCGGCACGCAGGCTTCCGGCCAGGGAGCCTTCGCGAACCTCAATGCGCAAGTCGTTTCGCCAGCCAGGAAGGCGCTCCAGCGTGTTGAGCGCCAGCGCTTCGGTGTCGACATTGGCCAACTCGTCCAGATAAAGCCCTTCGTACGCCCGGGCCAGACGCAGATGCCCAAGTTGCCGGCGCGCTTGCTGCGCCAGCTCCAGGGGAATCTTGCGATTGTTGACCAGGCTCGCCCGCTGCGAGGGGCTGGCACCTTCCAGCAGTTCCTCGACCATGACCGGTGGCAGGCTTTTGAAGTCGCGCGCGAACAGTTGCAGTTCGGCGCTGCCAGGCGATGACCGCCCGAGGTAAAGGCTGTCGAACACCCGCCGCAGGGACTGTTTGGCATAGATTCCCAGCCGTTCCTGCAACGCCTGGCTACGCAGCGCGGCCCCGTAGGGCATATGCTGGCCGAGCAGGTTTTTAAGCTGCTCCTCGGGCAAACTCTCGACGATCAACGCCGGCAGCTTGCCACCGAACAGGTCTATGCGGCTGATGCTGATCAGTTCCGTCCCGGGCGCATGAGGTTGGCCATACAGGGCAGCCGTCCTGCTGGTGCCCTGGCCGTCAAATACTTCGATGGTCCTGCCGGGCGGCCAGCCGGTCATTTCCACCATCAACGACGCGGCGTAGCTACCCAGGTCCATCGACATCGACCCCGCAAGGATCTGCCCACTCAAGCTTTCGGCACGCCCGTAAGCCCGCATGCGCACCGCCGTATCGAGTGTGATGGCCGGCGTCGGCTCGCTTTCCACGTACAGCCGGCGCAGCACGCTTTCATCGGTGTCGCTGATCTTGCGCACTTGCTCCAACTGCGTATCGCTCAGGCCTTCCATTACATGGCTCAGTCGCCGCATCAGCGGAGCACCTTGCCACGTCAGGGGCTCATCGGCCTCATGGGTCCAGGCGCCAGAACCGTTGTTGACGATCTGAGGCTCATACGCCTCGGGCCTGCTGGGGTGCTGGACCCGGTACACGCCCGGTTCGTCTTGCGCGGTCACGGCGTAGCGATTGCCGTCCACCGACACGACCTGGCGCCCATTGACGGTATGTAGTCCCGCCTGGTCGGGAACCGAGCCTGCCGGCAGTCGGATGTCCTGCGCATAGGGCGCAAGGTCCGGCTTCCACAAGCGGGCCTTGCCCGACGGCAGCCTGATCGCCTTGAGTCCTTCGATAAACGGCGACAGGCTGATATGCAACGCAGCGCCGCCCACCGCCAGTTGCGCGAGATTTTCCAGCACGTCAGCGATATGCGCCCAGCCGGCCTCGCGGTCACCCTGGCCGAGTTCAACCACGCCCTCCAGCACTTCGTACAGCAGTTGCCCGGCCGTGACCACCGCCATCAGTGCACCCAAGGGCGGAATGAACATCGACACCAGGTTCAAGGTGAACAGGCCGATGTTCATCAGATGCGCCATCCGCCGGTCGTGGCCAGCCGCGTCGGTGTGAGCGGTGGGTATCGCCATGCTCAACCCATCGTCGAGTGCGCGCTTGCGCATGTCGGCGTACAGCTCGTCCCAAGGGTCGACGTCGATCCACAGCCCCTTGATCGGGTGGGCGTTGAGGTTCAGGTTTGGCTGGTCCTGCGGCGTGCGGCTGATATGTCGCGGGGACTTTATGACGGCGTTGATCGCCTGGAGTTCGGTAAGGGATTTTCTTGCGTAGTACTGTCGCCACGCTGGATCAGGGCCCAGGGCCACGCGCCTTTGCGGTTCATCGACGCGTTTCTCGGTGAACCGCCCGTAGTAGTAAGCCAGGTATTTTTTCCCGATGAACCGTGAGAAAAACTGTTGGTGGGCCGTGACCTGAACACCCCTGCTGTCCCAATAGTCCTCGGGTCTGTAAGCGGTCAGCTCACGGGTCGTTTCCTCTGCATAGTCGGCAAAGGTTTTGTAGCGCTTGATGGGGTGCTCGGGGTGGTCGGGGATGTAGACGATAAGCCAGGTGCCATACCCATGCTCCACGCTCGGGTCGATCATGAGGCAGCCGTGCATTTGCAGTTCCATGATACTGGGCCAGCGGTGCCAGACCTGCTTGCCTTCGTGCTTGATGCGTCGCTCGCCATTGGCGATGCGCTGCAGTAGCGCGTAGTCGTCGCTGCGAATATCACCTTTGAGCAACGCCACGTAGGCGGCGGCTCTGAAGGCGTCCTTTTGCCGGGTGATAAAGCGTTCACGCAGCAGGTTCCTGGACACGGTTTGCACGGGCAGCAGGTAGGTGGTGAGGTGTTCCTGGTACAGCCTGCCCAGGTCCAGGTCGCGGCATAACCGGGCGAAGGTCTCGATCGTCAGGGTCGTGGTATGGCGCTCGAAACGGCCATCCGCGCCGGGAGCGGTGATAAAGCCTGAAGCACTGTCGAAGAACCCGGCGCGGGTCTCGCGCGCTTCAAAATTGTTCAAGGCCGCTTGCAACAGGGACAAAGTCTTGGTCCGGTAGCCTGTCGCTAGTCCTTCGACCGGTACATAGAGGCGCAGATGCACCTGGTTGACGTCCAGCTCAAACCCGGCGGCCTTCAACGTGGCTTCAAGCAATGGCCGGGCGAAGGCGTTGACCTCTTGCACCTTGCCGGTCGCTTGCTCCAGTGCAGTGTGAGACTTGATGCTCGCCTCCAACAGGTTTTGCAGCGCAGCCTTCTGTGCCGGGGTGGTGGCCGCATACCAGGCGGGGATCTCTGGCTTGGCCTGCGTGATGGCTGCACGCAAGGCAGGAGATGCGCTGACCAGGCTTTCGGGGATGGCGGCTTTGATCTGTGCATAGTGACGCCCTTCGCCGCCCGGCAGGAGCGAGGTGGAGGCTTGAGGTGCTGGCATAAACGAGTACCGATAGGGAAATTAAGGCAATGACCTTAATCAGTCGCCCCCGGCACTCGGCGGTAGCTATTTGAACGGATTGCCCCCCCTGGACGAACACTCAAAAAGCGCTGGCAGGCTTGATGCACACGGGGGGATTTCCATGGGGTAATTAAGTCGTCGATCCATAGGTAATCCGGGGCCGATGCGTTAACTATTGCGTGCTATCCAGCGGCTTTTCGACTTATTAATCCACAGCGGTTTTCAGTAGCCTTTTTCCTTTGCTTACCCAAAGGAATGCCCCCATGCAGGATGCCCCCTCCGTTACTCCCCTCTCATCTTCCGACGACAACAGTGCGTTCATTCGCCAGGCCATTCCGGACTGGCTGGTACAGGCGCCGGCCCACCGCATAGAAGCGTTGAAACAGGCCAGGCTCGAACAGGCGCAGTGGATGGACAGCTTGTCGCCGCTGCAGCGAAGAACCTTGAAGGCGTTCAATGAAACCAGTTTCAAATCCCAACACGCGGTGGATAAACACCTGGCCAACGTCCAGGCACTCAAGCCCTTCGCCATAGGCCTGCTCAACGGCGCGCTGAAAGAACAATTCAACCTCACCGTGGATGTCGAAGGTACCTCTCTTCGTTTGTATGAGCCGCTGAGGCTCGGCACCCTGGGGATCAAGGCCGGCGAATACAAAGTACTGGAGGTGTCGCTGGTGCAGGCTGCCCTGCATAACTTTGAAGCCAGTGAAGGTGAAGACGGCGCATTCGATCCTGCCTCCGGGTTCACCCAATACCCGGACCGGGAAGGCGCCTCTCCCAGGATCAGCCCGGCGCTGACCGTACCCGCCTTTATCAGGCTGTGCCGTACGCTGGACGTGGGTGCCCGCTACCAGGCGCACCTCAAGGAAACATTACTGCCCACCGACGAGACGGCCGCCACCCGGTTGCGCGACGCCGTGATCACCAGCCAGAAGGATGCCCTCAGGGCTGCGGCGTACCTGGCGCTGCTCAAGCAGGACATTCTCCCGGATGACTTCACCATGGTGCTCAAGGTGGTCGACGGCGAACGCAACCCGACGCTGGGCGGCAAGCCGGTGTGGTTCAGTTGCCTGAGCGTGATGGACCGCGCGCTCATGGGGAGCGTGGTGTTTACACCGGTGGAAAAATATCGCTATGCCACCGACTTCATCGTCTACCTGCCCCACGATCCGGAGCACCCGCTCAAGCGCTACAACAGCCTTGATGCGCTGAAAACCGAACTGAACCGCCAGTGGGTGGCGCGCGACAAAGCGCCAAGCGAATCCGGCAATAACAACCGCCCGACGCCCACGAGCTACCAGCATTTTTTCAGCCAGTTTCTCAATGAGCATGACAAGCCGGCGTTCTTCAACCGGTTTACCGAGCCCGCTGCGGACTCCACCGCCGCCGTCGACGCAGTAGCGCGTTCGCCGATGACCCAGACAATGCTGCAACTGGCCTTCCCGGTATTGACTACGACGGTCATGCCCCAGTCGCTTCCGCCCCCGAAAGCCGGCTGCAGGGTGGTGAAGACGGGCGCTCCCGACCTGTACCTGATGGTGGTCTCAAGACAGGGCCTGTGGGCTGACAACGTCGACCTGTGGGCCAACCTGTTTGAGCATGGCCGCGACAAGGCCCTCGGCGATGCGCGCGACCAGGCAGTGCCCACCGCCGATGTCGACGCTCGGGTGCGCGGGCAAAAAATCGCCCGTTGGCTGGAGGCCGGCGCTACCGTGCTCGGCCTGGGACTGGCGTTCGTCCCGGTGCTCGGCGAAATCATGCTGGCCGCCATGGCGGGCCAATTGCTCTACGAAACCTTCGAAGGTGTGATCGACTGGGGCGAAGGCGACCGTGATACGGCCAAGGCGCACTGGTTCGACGTCGCCCAAAACCTGGCCGCCATGGCGCTGCTGGCCGGCGCGGGGAAAGGCCTGCAAAAGCTCGCTGCACCGCCTACACCCGCGTTGGTACAAGGGCTCAAGCCGGTTCGTTTGCCAGGTGGCGAGCTACGGCTATGGAAGCCGGACCTTACGCCTTATCGCAGCCCCGTCGTATTGCCCAAGGACGCCACGTTTGATGACCTGGGCTTGCACAGCCACGACCAGCAGCCGCTGCTGCCCCTCGACGATCAACTGTATGCCGTCAAACCCGAGCCCGACGGCGACACCTATCGCATACAACACCCCACACGCTCCGACGCTTATGCCCCGCAGGTGGCGCATAACGGCGCAGGTGCCTGGCTGCATGAAGGCGAAGAACCACTGACCTGGGACGGCCCGGCGCTGATGCGCCGCCTGGGTTGTCGCACCCGGGGCTTGAGCGACGCACAACTGGAACAGGCACGCCTGGCCAGTGGCACTCGCGCCGATCAACTGCGCCAACTGCATGTGGACCTGCAACCGCCGCCCGCCCTGTTGAGCGACAGCCTGGCGCGCTTTGGCATCCATCAGCGGATCGAGACGTTTATCGAGAAGATGGGCAGTGACGACCCGCTGGATTATGCGCTGGCCGACCCGGCGATCACCGAGCGCGTGGTGGCGCACCGAGGCTTGACCTATCCGGCGGTCCTCGACCCGACTCCCCGGGTGCTGGACGAACAGACGATGCTGTGGCGCCGGGAAGTTGCCCAGGCCGCCCGGGACAGTCGGACCTCGCTGTTCGACGCGGATTATCGCGCCCATAACCTGACCCGCTCGCCCCCGGTACAGCAGCTCATTGACAGGTTTTCCGGCCTGCCGGCGGAGGTTGCCAGGCAGTTGCTGGAAACCGCCACGGACGCGGATTTAACTGCGCTGAGTGGCCATCAGCAGTTGTCACCAAGGCTCACCGCCCTGGCGCGCGAAAGCCAGCAGCAAGTGCGCATTGCGCGGGCCTATGAAGGCTTGTTCCTCGACACCCTGCAGAGCCAGGACAGCCTGCGCTTGGCCCTGCATACCCTGCCCAGCTTGCCGGGTTGGGACCCGAGCCTGCGAGTGGAAATCCGCTTGGGCAGCGAACAGGGCCCCCTGATCGACGCCGTCGGCCCAGAGGCCGACGCACTGCCGTTGGTGCTGGCGATGGGTGAAGACGGAGCGTTCGGCGCCACCGACCTGTATGGCGCCGTTCTGGCACGTCTTGAACAGGGCCAGCGTCGAGCACTTGGCGAAGCCGCACGGGACGCCGGCACCTTGAAGCAACGGGTGCGGCAAACGCCATTGGCCCGGGACGAGCTGCGCTCGGTGCTGCTGGAATACCCGCTGCTGCGCAAACCCTTGGCAGGAGACCTGCGCCTGCGGGGCGGCTCCCCGCTGCACAAACTTACTCAATTGCGCAGCACCCATACGCGGGTGCGCAAGCTGTATCCGGGGTTCAGCGACGAGCAGGCCACAGCCTTCATCGAGACCCTCGGGAGCGATGCGCGCACTGAGTTGACGCGCCGGGAAGACCAATACGCCGCCCTCAAACGCGCACTCAAGGACTGGGTGAATCGCAGTGCCCGAGAAGATACGAGCCGGCGTCCATTTGAGGTAAACCCGGGACGCCGGGAGCAGTCAGTGGCCGATGCGTTGAGAGATTGCTGGCGCCGACAGACCGTGGACCGTGCCGGGGCCTACACCGGGCGCCGACTGGAAATCAGCGCCCAGGTGAACCTGCCCAAACTCAGCGCCGATTTTGGCCATGTCGAGGAGTTGGTTCTCGACTACGTGAGCTTCAGCGACGGCCCCGGGCAGTTCCTTGGCAACTTCCCCAATCTGAAACGTTTGACCCTCAAACAAGTCGGCGGTATCGGACGCCATACGCTGACCGAACTGCCCGAAGCAATCACGGCCATAAAGGCGCTGACGCACCTGGACCTGTCGAAAAATGCCATCCGCCTGAGCGAAATCAGCGCCGGCCAACTGGCCGGCCTGAGCCGCCTGGAAGAACTGTGCCTGAACGACAACCCCTTGGGCACCCTGCCGGATTTCAGCCCGCTGCTACGACTGCGCAAGCTGGAGCTGCGTGACACCCGGATCAATCAGTGGCCCACAGGCCTGCTGGAACTGCCGGAGCTGAGAGAAGTCGACCTGTCCGGCAATCACCTGAGCGCGGTGCCCGACAGCCTGCTCAACCCAGCCCCCGAAAACGTGGAAGCCAGCATCCGTCTCAACCGCATGACCCGCCTGCGTGACAACCCATTCACCCCGCAAGCCAATCAGCAGATGCGGGCGTACATCGCTCGCCTGGCACAAACTCGCCCGGGCTGGCGCAACGGCGGCCAGCCTGGCGCCTTCGAAGTACCCTTGAGCCACACCGACGAAATGCGGCGGATAAGGGACCTGTTTCCCGGCTACAGCGAGGAGGAAAACGAGCAATTCGTATTGCACGCAGGCGACGGGGCGCCGGCTGAACTGACGCGACTGGAAGGCGAGTGGCAAACCTTGAGCACCCAACTGAACGCCTGGGCCACACAACGGTTCCTGGTGGCTGCCGACAGCGAAAACCTGCGTGCAGGGGATGCCAACCATCGCCAGCAATTCGCTCGAGACCTCAAGGCGTGCTGGCGGCGCATGACTCCCAAAGTGCTGGCCCAAGATGGTTCTCCCGCCGGCTACACCCTTGAAGCACTCGGCTTGAGAGTCGGCGACTTGCCTGCGCTGGAAGCAGATTTCAGCCACGTTGGGTCAATCAAGCTTCAGGACATGCAATCCGTATACGGCCTGGATGAGTTTCTCGGCCACTTCAGTCACACCCGTTGGCTCGACCTGTCGTACGGAGAGTTGCGTTCAATCCCGCCCAGCGTTGCCCGGATGACTGGGCTTACCCGCCTGGACCTCAGGAGCAACCAACTTTCCCTGAGCGAGGCCGACGTGGATCTGCTGGAGGGGCTCACCTCACTCAAGATCATCAATCTGAGCCGCAACCCCCTGGCGCGTACCCCCAACTTCGCAACCCTGCCGAACCTGCGTAGGGTGAATTTGAAAAACACCGGGATCACCGAGTGGCCGCAGGGCTTGGGGCCACATCAGGCGTTGGACATCGTTAACCTGGCGCAGAACCGCATCACGCAGTTGCCCGAGTCCCTGGTCAACCCGCTGCCCGAGGAGGCCGAGGCATTCATCTACGTCAACAACGTCACCTTTATCGACGGCAACCCGCTGAGCACCGAAGCCCGCAGGCAGTTGGTCGAGTATTGGAGCAATGCAACCTTGCTCCACCGCGAGGCAGCAGCGGGCCGGCAGCCCGGCGCGATGCGTTATCGGGCGCCACAGCCCGCTACAGTCGAGGTTCACGCGCCTCAAGAACAGATCGTGGACGACACACCGGAGCCGGCATACCAGCACTGGATGGATGGTCTGTCACCCGAGGAAATCGACGTACGACGCAGCCTGTGGGAGTCGATTGCCGAGAAACCCGGTTCGCAGATCTTCCTCGACATCCTCGACAACCTCAAAGAATCGGCGGAGTACCGCAGCCGCTATACCGACCTGCAATCGCGCCTGTGGCAATTGCTCGATGCGGCCCGGGACGATGGCTTGCGTGAAGAGCTGTTCAACCTGGCGGGTGACCCGCGCTGCGGCGATCGGTCGGCCCTGGTGTTCAGTGACATGGAGACCAAGGTGCTGACGTGGCAAGCCACGCGCTATGCCGCCGATGGCGAGGCGGGACCGGCACTCTACACGTTGGCCAAAGGTCTTTTTCGCCTGGACGAGGTGGAAAAATTAGCCAGCGCAGACATTCGGGTTCGAGAAGGCATGATTCGCACGTCGACCATGACCCCTGAACAAAAAGTCGCCGCCCTGGAAAAACTGGAAGATATTGAAATTCGCCTGGCCTATCGCATGGGCCTGGCCCGCCGCCTCGGCCTGCCCGGTCAGCCCAACGATGCCCGCTACCTCGCAACGGGACAGGTAGCGCCGCAGATCCTGAATAATGCCGCCATCACAATAGAAAAACTGGACAACTCCAAGAAGCTCGTACAGTCGCTGCTGGGCCGCGAATTCTGGCAGGCCTTTATTCGCAACCATTATGACGATGAGTTCAGAGTCCTGAGGGAGCCCCATGACGTGCGCTTGAATGCGTTATCCGAGGAACACGATGCGGGCGCCCTAAGTGATGAGGCATACGCAACCCAGGCTGAAAATGTGCAACTGCAACTGGCCGTGGACGAGGCGCAACTGATTCGCTCGCTGACCCTGCGCGACTGGGTGCCGTGCAAGGCGCGCTGCAGCATCACCTGATGGATTCAGGGCGTTTGCACCAACCGCCCCAGCCGCTGCTTGAGCATCTGGTTCTCGGCCCGCAGTTGCTGGACTTCCTCCAGCAGGTCGAGCGCCAGGGCGACGCCTTCCCATTCCAGCTCCAGGTCCTTTTGCAGCGCCGAGGCGCGCTTGGCCAGGGCCAGTTCGTAATCGGTGAAGCGCCAGGACTCGGGACTGGTCCCCACCGGTTCAACGATGCCGTGCTCGACGATTTCGATCACGTAGGCCACCGACAGGTCGGTGGCCTCACAGAATTCTGCCATGTTCACTTGAACCAAACGGGGACTGCTCATCGTTAGCTACTCCATGATTCTCTTGGATCGAAGGCGGCTTTTTGTGCCAGTTCCTGCCACAACGCCTTGACCTCGTCGTCGGTGTTTTTCGGCATCACCGCCTTGAGTTGCACAAACAGATAACCGCGCTGCCCGGCCTTGTTCAACAAGCCATGGCCCTTGGCGCGCATGCGCTGGCCGTTCTGGCTGCCGGCCGGCACCTTGAGGTTGATCTTGCCGGTGAGGGTCGGCACCGCCACTTCCGTGCCCAACGCCAGCTCCCACGGGGCCAGTGGCAGGGTGATGATCAGGTTCTCACCTTCCACATCGAATTTAGGGTGTGGCGCGAACTTGATGATCAAGTACAGATCACCATTGGCACCACCGCCAATCCCAGGCGCGCCCTGGCCCTTGAGGCGGATGCGCTCGCCGTCGGCCACACCGGCCGGGATCTTCACGTTCAGGCTCTTGGTGGTGTTGCTGACGTGCTGGCCGGCCGCGTTGTATTGCGGCACCTGGAAGTTGACCTGCTTGGACTCGTTGGACAGGGTCTCTTCGAGGAAGACCGGCAGTTCCATTTCCACATCTTGCCCTCGACGCCCGGCACTGCGGCCCTGGGCACCACCAAAACCATTGCCGCGCGAACCGAAGATCGAGCTGAAGAAGTCCGAGAAGTCGCCGGTGTCCTGGCCACCGCCGCCATAGCCACCACGGCTCTGCCAGCCTGGCGGGCCCTGGAACGGCTGGCCATGCTGGCCGTATTTGCGCAGATCGTCGTATTCGGCGCGCTTGTCGGCACTTTTCAGCGCTTCATAGGCTTCGGACGCGTCCTTGAACTTGGCTTCAGCGTCCTTTTCCTTGCTCACGTCCGGGTGATATTTGCGCGCCAGCTTGCGATAGGCGGCCTTGATCGCCTTGTCGTCAGCGGTGGGTTCTACACCGAGAATCTTGTAATAGTCTTTGAAGTCCATCGGGGGCATCACCATCCATTATCGATATCGCACTGCCAGCGTCACAGCATGCGCCTGTTTGCGGCGTCTGGATTGACCGATCTCAATCTTGTGACCGAAGGGTGCGTCAGAAGTTTATCGGCGCTGCGGGCAGAATCCTGCAGCCACCAACCGTATGGGGAGGATTTGGGGGCAAAGGCCGGGCTTTCAAGGTAACAAGTGCGTTGTATTTAGCGGATAGTCGGCCTACGCATCTGCACGCGGGTGGCATACACTGCGCGGCCGTTTTTCAACCGGAACCCGATTGACATGAAAAACCCATCCCCAGCCCGTGCCTGCGGTATCGACTTCGGCACGTCCAACTCCACCGTCGGCTGGATTCGTCCCGGCATGGAAACGCTTATCGCGCTGGAGGACGACAAGATCACGCTGCCGTCGGTGGTGTTCTTCAACTTCGAAGAGCGCCGCCCGGTGTACGGTCGCCTGGCCCTGCACGAGTACCTGGAAAACTACGAAGGCCGGCTGATGCGCTCGCTCAAGAGCCTGCTGGGTTCCAAGCTGATCAAGCACGACACCAGTGTATTGGGCACGGCCATGCCGTTCACCGACCTGCTGGCGCTGTTTATCGGCCAACTCAAGAGCCGCGCCGAGACCACCGCCGGGCGTGAGTTCGACGAAGTGGTGCTGGGCCGTCCGGTATTTTTCGTCGACGACGACCCGATGGCCGACCAGGAAGCCGAGAACACCCTGGTGGACGTGGCCCGCAAGATCGGCTTCAAGGACATCTCGTTCCAGTACGAACCGATTGCCGCGGCCTTCGACTACGAGTCCACCATCGAGAAAGAAGAGCTGGTGCTGATTGTCGACATCGGCGGGGGTACCTCCGACTTCTCCCTGGTGCGCCTGTCGCCCGAGCGCCGCCAGATCGACAACCGCCACGACGACATCCTCGCCACCGGCGGTGTGCACATCGGCGGTACCGACTTCGACAAGCAGCTCTCGCTGGCCGGCATGATGCCGCTGTTCGGCTACGGCAGCCGCATGAAGAGCGGCGCTTATATGCCCACCAGCCACCACATGAACCTGGCGACCTGGCACACCATCAACTCGGTGTACTCGCAGAAATCCAAGCTGGCGCTGGGCAGCATGCGCTACGACATCGAGGACACGGGTGGCATCGACCGCCTGTTCAACCTGATCGAGCAGCGCGCCGGGCACTGGCTGGCGATGGAAGTGGAAGAAACCAAGATCCAGCTGACCCGGCAGGACAGCCGCCATGTGCTGCTGGACCGGGTCGAGCCGGGGTTGAGCGTGGAATTGAGCCGGGCGTTGTTCGAGTCGGCCATCGATGGCTTGCTGGAGCGGGTGCGCAATGCGGTGACGCAACTGCTCAACGACGCCTCGGTGGACGTGGCCCAGGTGGACACGGTGTTCTTTACCGGGGGTTCCAGCGGGATTCCGGCGCTGCGCCACAGCATCTCGGCGATGCTGCCGAATGCGCAGCATGTGGAAGGGAACATCTTTGGCAGTATTGGCAGTGGTCTGGCGATTGAGGCCAGCAAGCGCTACGGCTACTGAGTTTTAGCTGAAACCGTGGCGCGCCCTTCGCGAGCAAGCCCGCTCCCACATTCGGCTGCATTCCAAAGTTGGAACTCGGTCAAATGTGGGAGCGGGCTTGCTCGCGAAGGGGCCAGTCCAGGCAACATCAATGCCTAAACCATCCCCGCCAGCTTCAACTCACTCTTCAAGTACGCATAATAAATCGGCCCCGCCACCACCCCCGGCAGGCCGAACGCGGCTTCGAACACCAGCATCGCCAGCAACAATTCCCACGACTTGGCACTGATCTGCCCGCCGACGATCCGCGCGTTGAGGAAGTACTCGACCTTGTGGATCACGATCAGGTAGCCCAACGCCGCCACCGCCACCCAGATCGACAGCGACAAGGCCACGATGGTGATCAGGGTGTTGGACATCAGGTTGCCGATCACCGGCAGCAGGCCCAGCAGGAACGTCAGCACGATCAGGGTCTTGGTCAGCGGCAGGTGGATCCCGCACAACGGCAGCACCACCGCGAGGAAGATCGCGGTGAACGCGGTGTTCAGCGCGGCGATCTTGATCTGCGCGAAAACGATGTTGCGAAAGGCCTGGACCAGCAGGTGCAGGCGATCAAACAGCGCGGCCGCCAGGGGTTTGCGCTTGGTCAGGTCCGGCACCCGTTGCAGGGCGATGATCGCCCCCAGCACCATGCCGATCAACAAGGTCACGAACATGTGCGCGGCGTCTTTGCCCACCAGTTGCAGTTCGCTGAGGTGTTTGCTCAGCCATTCGCCGATGGCCACGCGGAACTCGGCGGCGCTGGCCGGCAGGTAGGCGTCGAGGAACGGCGGCAACTGGCCGCGGGCACGGTCGACCACGCCCATGAACTTATCGAGGGAGGCCCCGGGGTTTTCCGCTTCGTGCAGCAGGAAACTGATGGCCCCGGCGAAGATCAGGGTCAGGATGCTGACGATCAAGGTTCCCAGCAAGGCTACCGCCAACCAGCGCGCACGCCGGCCTTCGATCAACCGCTGCAACTGCGGGGTGAGCATGTTGACCAGCTCATACACCAGCAGCCCGGCCAGCAGGCTCGGCAGCAACTTCAATGGCAAAACCAGCAGCAGCCCGCCAAAAATCAGCACGCAACTGACCAACAACAACACGTGACGCTGAGAAAACGTTGGCATACAGCCTCAAAACGAACGGCGTTAAAGGATGGGCAGTCTGCCAGCGTTGGGCGAATCAAGCGAGAAGTCTAAACGCGGTCCAATGTGGGAGCTGGCTTGCCTGCGATGGCGGTGGGTCAGCCAACAAAGGCATCGACTGTCAGGTCGCAATCTTAGGCAAGCCAGCGCCCACAGAGTTCTGCATCATTATTTCTTCAGGCAGGTGCTCATAAAGGTTTTACGCGCATCGCCGGTCAGCGCCTGGGTTTTCGCGGTGGCGTTGCAATCTTTCATCTTCTGTTGCTGGGGGGTCAGGGTCTTGGCGTCGTTGGCCGCCGGGGCCGCCTTGAGGCAGTTGCTCATGAACGCCTTGCGATCATCACCGGTCTTGCCACTGGTCTTGGCTTCGGCGTTGCAAGTAGTCATTTTTTGTTGCTGAGCCGTCTGTGCGGCAGTCGCGGCAAAGCCTTGGGAACACAGCAGCAGGCCCATCATCAACAGCGGAATACGCAGCATCTTCATGGAGTTTTCTCCCTGTTACCGTGCCGAGGGGCACGGCCTCCCCAGCAGTGTAGTCAAACCCTGTTACACCTTCCTGCCGCGTATATGGGTCCGGCGATACTGCTCCGGCGTGCAGCCGGCCTGGCGCTGGAACATCGCGATAAACGCCGAGGCTGTGCTGTAGCCCAGGTCAAACGCAACTTCCTGGACACTGCGCGCGCTGTCCAGCGCCTCGATCGACGCCAGGAACCGCAGGCGTTGGCGCCATTCGCCGAAGCTCATCCCCAGCTCACGCACAAATTGCCGCGCCAGGGTGCGCTCACTGACATGCACCTGCTGCGCCCACTGGGCCAGCGCGCGGTTATCGCCAGGGTCGGCCTGCATGCCCTCCAGCACACTGAGCAACCCGGGATGGCTGGCATACGGCAGGAAACAATCGTGCACCGGCGCCTGCCTGAGCTGGTCTACCAGCACCTGGGCCAGGCGCACGTCGGCTTCGTTCTCGGGAATGTTGACGTCACGCTCGGCGAAATCACTGAGGATCGCCTTGAGGATATCGCTGATGGTCAGGGTGCACGGCTGCGCCGGCAATTGCTCGCACAAGGCGGGCGCCAGATATACCGAGCGGTAGACGATCGCCTGGGCGTTGTAGGAACTGTGCTGGGTGTTGGGTGGGATCCATACCGCATATTGCGGCGGCGACATAAAGCGACTGCCAGCCACTTCAAAGCGCATCACGCCACGGGCCGAGTAGTCCAGGGAACCCCAGGCATGCTGGTGCGCACTGGCATGGGTGTCAGCCTCAAATTCCGAATAACGGAAATACACCGGGGCCGGCAACTGGTCAAAATCGGGAAGGTTGATGTACTTCTTGAGCATGTTGTCTGGATACAAAGGTCGGATGGCTGGATCGAAGTATAGGCTTCGATCCAGACAAAGGATAATCACCGCTCATAGACGCAACTGGTTCTTTTCGATGCAATACGCTTATCCGTTACTGGCCATTTTTATCTGGGCCGGCAATACCGTGGTCAACAAACTCGCGGTGGGGACGATTTTCCCTGCCGAGATCGGTTTTTACCGCTGGCTGCTGGCCGGCCTGCTGTTTACCCCGTTCATGCTCAAACCCGTCATCGCCAACTGGCCGCTGATTCGTCCCAACCTGGGCAAGGTCTTCATCCTCGGCGTGTTGGGCATGGCGGTGTACCAGAGCCTGGCGTATTACGCCGCGAACCTGACCTCAGCCACCAACATGGGCATTATCCTCTCGCTGATGCCACTGATGGCTCTTACCGCCGCAATCATCAGCCTTGGCCAGCGCCTGACCTTCGGCGCCCTGACCGGTGCCGTGCTGTCGTTTGCCGGCGTGGTAGTGGTGGTTTCCGCCGGTAGCCTCAGCGCCCTGCTGCAACACGGGCTGAATATGGGTGACGCGATGATGCTGGTGGCCACCCTCGCCTACGCGGTCTACAGCACCCTGCTGAAAAAATGGCAGCTGCGCTTGCCGCCACTGGTGTTGCTGTACCTGCAGGTGCTGGTGGCGGTGGTGGTGTTGTTTCCGCTGTTCCTGCTCTCCGACAAGGCCGGCCTTGGCTGGTCGAATATCCCGCTGGTGCTGTACGCCTGCCTGCTGGCCTCGATGCTCGCGCCGCTGGCCTGGATGCATTCGGTGAAGACCCTCGGCCCAAGCCGCACCACGCTGTTTTTCAACCTGCTGCCGCTGATCACCGCGTTGATTGCCGCAGTGGTGTTGAAAGAGCAGCTGGCGATGTATCACCTGGTGGGCGGCTTGCTGACCCTGGGCGGGGTGATTTTGTCGGAGCGCTGGACGACGCCGGTTCGCAGCAATGTCAGCGCGCAGGAAGCTACTTGAGCCCCACCACTCCGGCGACGATCAAGCCCACCGACACCAGCTTGATCAGCGTCAGGCTCTCCCCCAGCAATGCGAACCCGAGAAACACCGTGCCCAGTGAGCCAATGGCGGTCCAGATCGGGTAGGCCACGCTCACCGGCAACTCACGCATGGCCAGGGTCAGGAAGTAGATCCCGCCCACGGCCGCGATGACGGTGACCAGCGACGGCCACAGCCGGGTGAAACCATCGGCGTACTTCATGCCCATGGCGAAGGTCACCTCAAAGCCGGCGGCGATCAGCAGGAAAAGCCACGACACTTCAGAAGCTCCCGGCCAGGTCGCGCAGTTGCCCCTCGACTGCATCGCAGGAACGGCGGAAAACGCTCGGGTCGGACTCTTCGCCTTCTGCGGCGATCACCGTGACGTCTTCAATGCCGATGAACCCCAACGCGGTCCGCAGGTGCGGATCGGCGTGGTTCATCGCCTCGTTTTCCCCGCCCGGGCCAAAGCCGCTGCCGCCGCGACTGGTGATGATCAAGGCCTTTTTGCCCAACAATAACGGCTGGTACTGGGCGATACCCTGGCTGTCCTGGGTGATATCCACGGTATGGCCCATGCGCACGATCTGGTCGATCCAGGCCTTGAGGCCGCTGGGAATCCCGAAGTTGTACATCGGTACGGAAATCACCAGCAGTTCGTGCTCGACGAGCTCGGCTACCAGCTCATTGCTCAGTTGCAAATCGGCGTGCATGGACAACGGCATCGCCTGCGGCTCCGGGTGGAAGCTGGCGGCAATGAACGCTTCGCTGACGTGGGGGATAGACGCCCGGCCCACTTCGCGGCGGGTCAGTTGCGCGTCGGGATTGGCGGTGTGCCAGGCGGCCAGGAACACCTCGGCAAGGCGCCGGGAGTGGGAACGTTCGCCGCGGGGGCTGGAATGGATCGCAAGTATTTTTTTCATCTGTAGGCCTTCACACGCTAGACTCAGGCAACCTGAATGGCTGCCTCTGTTGCGCATAAATCTAGAGCCGAGCGGCCACCCTCACAAATGAGCAATAGTTGTTTTGGATGAACTGAATTCACCAATGGAGCCACACATGTTTGCTTCGCTGCCCCTGACCGCCCTGCGCGCCTTTGAATCGGCCTCGCGCCTGTTGAGCTTCAAGGCCGCCGCCCAGGAGTTGTCGGTCACGCCGACGGCGGTGTCCCATCAGATTCGCTCCCTGGAAACCTGGCTCGGCGTACCGCTGTTCGAGCGCCTGCCGCGCCAGGTGCGCCTGACGGAACGCGGCGAGCGCCTGTTCCACAGCCTGCACGGCGCCTTGCTGGACGTCGCGCAAAGCGTCGACACCCTGCGCCCGCAACGCAGCGCCGGCAATCTCACGCTCTCCACTACGCCGGCGTTTGCCGCTCTGTGGCTGGTGCCGCGACTCGGGCGCTTCTATGCCGCCCATCCGGATATCAGCCTGCGCCTGGACACCAACTGCGCCGTCGTCGATTTACAGCAGGATGCCAGCGTCGACCTGGTGATCCGCTACAGCATCGACGACTACACGAACCTCTACGGTTTGTGCCTGTTCGACGAATGTTTCGCCGTGTATGGCTCCCCCGAACAAGTCGCCCTGGCGCGCGAGCGCACCCCGACCCTGATCAGCGTGCGCTGGCACAACTCCAGGCTGTACGCCCTGGGCTGGCAGGCATGGTGCGAAAAGGCCGGCGAAGACTGGTTGCAATCCGCTTCGCCGCTGCGCGAATACGACGAAGAACACTACGCCCTGCAAGCGGCCATCGCCGGCCAGGGCCTGGTGCTGGCGAGCAATATCCTGGTCTCGGAAAGCGTCGCCAGCGGGTTGCTGGTGCCTTACCGGCCACAGGTCCGCGTCAACGGCGCCGGCTACAGCGCCCTGTGCGTACCGGGACGGGAACGGCACCCGCCGGTCCGGGCGTTTTTTGAGTGGTTGCAGGAGGAAGCGCGGCTGTCGGGGCACGCTCTGTAAAATCCGATAAAACTTTTTGCGTTGCCTGGGACTCACAACTTGGAGCGATCACGCCGGCAGAGCGTGGCGCAAAACCGGATTAGTACCAGGAGAATGAGATGACTGACTCACATTTGTCTGACGTAGCCACTTTACGTGACCGCGCCCGCAAGAACGTCGAAAACGGTGCCGTGACCGAAGGTTATGACGCCGACCGCCAGGAAATCCTGCGTCTGCTCAACGAATCGCTGGCCACCGAGCTGGTGTGCGTGCTGCGCTACAAGCGCCACTACTTCATGGCCAATGGCGTCAAGGCGCATGTCGCCGCCGAGGAGTTCCTCGAGCACGCCACCCAGGAAGCCGAACACGCCGACAAGTTGGCCGAGCGTATCGTGCAGTTGGGTGGCGAGCCGGAGTTCAACCCCGACCTGCTGTCGAAGAATTCCCACGCGCAGTACGTGGCCGGCAATACGCTGAAGGAGATGGTCTACGAAGACCTGGTGGCCGAGCGCATCGCGGTAGACAGCTATCGCGAAATCATCCAGTACATCGGTGACAAAGACCCGACCACTCGCCGGATCTTCGAAGACATCCTGGCCCAGGAAGAAGAACACGCCGACGACATGGCGGATATTCTGAAGGACCTGTAACTAACACAGCTAACACCGCAAAACCCATGTGGGAGCGGGCTTGCTCGCGAAGGCGGTGGGTCAGTCGGAACATTTTCAGTGACTGACACACCGCCTTCGCGAGCAAGCCCGCTCCCACATTTTGATCGGTGTTCGGCTCAAGATCGTCAGATCAACCGCGCCGCCACCAACCAGTCCGCCACCGCCTGGAACGAAGCATCCGGCACCGGATCCCCCGGCACCGTCTTGCGCGCAATCGCTTCCGCCAAGCCCTTGTCCGGCGCTTGCGGTATCCCTAAATCAAACGCCTCCTGCAACATCCCCAACGCTTCCTCCGGCGAAGCGCGGCACACCACCACCGGCACCGGCGTTTCACCACGCACATAACGCACGCCTATCACCCAGCCATCGGTGGTGCCGATCATCATCGACGCCCGGCCCAACCCCAGCTTGGTGGCCAGCGCCTGCATCTCCTGGCGCTGGCGTCGCCGTTCGCTCTTGATCAACGGGTCGCCGTCAATGTCCTTGCGCTCGCGCTTGGTCTCGCTGCGGGTCATTTTCATGTCGCGGCCGAACAGCCAGCGTTGCATCAACACATCCACCCCGCCCACCAGGATGAAGGCCGCGAGTACGGTAAACACCAGCGGCTTGAGCACCAGGAAAAACGTCGACTCGATACACCCCGCGCCACACCGCGACGACTCCATCAACGCCTGCAACGCATGCCGCCCCACCACGTAGAACGCCACAGCCAGCACATGCACCTTGATCAGGCCCTTGATGAATTCCACAAAGTTGCGCAGGGCAAACAGCTTCTTGAAGCCTTCCGCCGGGTTGATACGCTTGAACTCCGGCTTGATTGGCTCCACGGAAAACACAAAGCCGCGCATGGTGATGATATTGGTCAGGATCACCACCCCGGTGGTCACCGCCATCACCGGCAGGGTGATGCCGATCACCAGTTGCTCGGCATGGTCCAGCACCCGTGGCCAAACCGTGGCGAAGGGTTCGATGTAGATCTGCGCAGTGAGGTCGATCAGCGCCGTGACCTGGGCCTGGGCCCGGGGCGCGAGGATGGAAATGCACAGGGTGCAGAACAGGATGACCATGCCCGAGACCAGGTCCTGGCTCTTGGCGACCTGGCCTTTCTTTCGCGCGTCCTTGAGTTTTTTATCCGTGGCCGGCTGGGACTTCTCTTCGCTGGTATCGCCCATGCGCTACTCCATGCCCGCCAGGGTTTTCAGCAGCTCCACCGTGCCGCGAAATTCCGCCAACTGGTCCAGCATCAACGGAATCAGGAAGCCAATGTAGATCACCATCAGGATCGAGAAAAACAGGTTTTTCACCGGCAACGACAGGTCGAAAATATGCAGGTTCGGCGCCATCCGCGACAGGTACGCCAGCATCAAATCAGTGACCAGCAGCGAGATGATCAGCGGCGACACCATCAGCACCCCGACCCGCATGATCTGGTCGAGAATCGACAGCACCGCCAGCAACGCCGAGCTGGCAAACACCGGGGTAAACGCGGTCACCGGCCACAGCTGGTAGCTGTGGTAATAACCGTCGACCATCAGGATAAAACCGCCGGACATGAAGAACAGCGTGATCAACATCACCGTCAGCAAGGTGGACATCACACTCGACTCCCCGGTGGACAACGGGTCCACCAGTTGCGCCATGGTCGAACCGCGCTGCAGGTCGATCAACTCCCCCGCCACTTCCGCCGCCCAGAACGGAATGCCGAACAACAGGCCGATCAGGATGCCGATCAGGAATTCCTTGATCAGCAACCCGGCGATAAACAGGCTGCCGTGGTTGGGCATCGAGGTCATGGCGTCGAACACCGGCATGAACATCGGGATCGAAATCGCCACGGCCACGCAGCCGCGAATCATTCCGGTGAGCCCGAGGCGGTTGAACGCCGGGGTGATCACCACCACGCCCATGGCCCGGCAGGCCGCCAGCGAGGCCGAGCTGATCACCGGGTAGGCGACTTCGAGAAACTGTGCGGTAAGGCTGGCATCCATGGGCGGTCAGCGCGTCCACAAGGGAAAATTGTCCAGCACCTGGCTGCCGAGTTCCGCCACTTGCCCGGCCAGCACCGGGCCGAGAAACACGATAGTCAACAATACCGCCACCAGCTTCACCACCTGGGGCAGGGTCTGGTCCTGGATCTGGGTCAGCGCCTGGAACAGGCCCACGCTCAAACCCACGATGATCGCCACCCCCAGCGCAGGCGCGGAGAGCATCAGCACGGTCATCAGTGCCTGTTTCATCAATGACAGGAAAACGTCCTGGCCCATGGGTCGTGCCTCAGCCGTAACTCAGAATCAAACCGTGCATCAGGCGCGACCAGCCGCTCAATGACACGAACAGGAAGATTTTCAGCGGGATCGAAATCAGGTTCGGCGAGACCATCGACATGCCCATCGCCATCAGCACGTTGGACACCAGCAAGTCCACCACCAGGAACGGGATGTACAGCAGGAACCCGATCTCGAAGGCCCGGGTCAGCTCCGAACTGACAAACGCCGGGATCAGCACCACCAGGTCGTCATCCCGCAGGTCGGCACGGGCTTCCGGCGACCAGATGGTCTCGGTGGCCTGCACAAAAAAGCCGCGCTCGGACTCGTTGGCAAACCGTGCCAGGTGCGCCTGTAGCGGCGGGCGCAGGGCGTCGCCGAGGTCCTTGAGTTGCTCGACGTGCTCGATATTCAGGTCGCGGCCCTCTACCTGGCGGTACATGTCGCCAATCAACGGCGTGGTGACGTACACCGAGAGAATCAGCGCGATGCCGTACAGCACCAGGTTCGGCGGCGTCTGCTGCACGCCCAGGGCGTTGCGGATCAGGAACAGCACCACCGAGATTTTCATGAAGCCGGTGAGGGTCACCACCGCCAACGGGATCAACCCGATGGTGGCAACCACCAGGATGATCTCGATCAGGTTCGGCTGATAACCGGTCATGGGGTGGCGAAACTCAGCAGGCGCACGCCCAGGCCGTCACCGATTTTCACCAGTTGGCCCTGGCCGACGCGACGGCCGTTGACCATCAGGTCGACGCCATCCACGGTCGGCGTATTCAGTTGCAGCAGGCTGCCCGCCCCCAGTTCCCGCAGTTGCGCCAGGGTCAGTTCCAGGCTGCCGACCTGGCACACCAGCTTGAGGGGCAAATCGTCCAGGGCCGCGGCGGCATCGACGTCAGTCATTGTGTTCTCCATGTCCAAAAGGGGCGTGTTCAGAGGTTCCTGCACCTGCAGCGACGAGCCGTCGCGCTGGCAGCGGGCTTGCAGGCGGCCCTCAAGGTCCAGCAGCCAGCCGCTGCCAGGTTCGAGCATCAGCACATCGCCGGGCTGCAGGCTGCGCAGCTCGCCGAGGCTCAACCATT
Source organism: Pseudomonas sp. P7779 (assembly GCF_013386315.1). Taxonomy (NCBI): domain Bacteria; kingdom Pseudomonadati; phylum Pseudomonadota; class Gammaproteobacteria; order Pseudomonadales; family Pseudomonadaceae; genus Pseudomonas; species Pseudomonas sp. P7779. Next base: position 21,676 of record NZ_JACARZ010000050.1, read on the forward strand.
GCCGCCCGGCCACTACCGACAGCGTGTGGCGCAACGCCGGCAACGGGTCGGCGTCGATCTGGCCGTGCTGGTCCAGCAACTGGCCCACCAGGACTGCAGCGCTTTCACTCAAGTCCAGTTGGGCGGCCATTGGCGGGTTGTTGCCGAAGGTCAATGTCAGTGCCAGATGCACTGCATAAGGCCGCAGGTCGTCACTGGTTTCGAGCAGTTGCACGGGGTGGCCGAGCAACGGTTCGAGGCGCTCGATCAGGTCCAGCACGGCCAGTTCCAGCAGCAGCGAACGCGGTAATGCCGGCAGCACTTGCGCGTCGAACTGCAACGCCAGCGGCACCAGTACTTGTTCCAGGGCGGCAGCCGAGAGTCGCAAGCGCACCGGTGACTGGCCGAGCAACAGCAACACATCCCGGGGTGTTTTCAGCGGCTGGGGATCGGCGGCCCAGGCGACGCTCAGATCCTGCCCGGCGCAGCGGCCCTGCCACGCATGCCGCCGGCGGTGCAATTGGTTATGCAGCGTGAGCAGTGCCGGGTCGTAGTGCTCAAGCCAGGGCGCCAACGGGTCGGCAAGGGCCACGATCATGTGCCGAGTCCTTGTTCTTCACGTAGCTCGCCGGCCACCCGTTCGCTGCTTTCACGCCCGTCCAGCAGGCTTTGCCAGGCATCAGACTGGCGCTGGCGGCTCAGGCGCTCCTGGCGAAACAGCTCACGCTCGCGCTCCTGGGTTTGCAGGGTACTGGACACGTGGCTGACGTCGCCTTCAAGCACCTGCTCATCGTCGGCCAAGCCCCGCAGGCGATCCTGGGCGGCCTGCCAACTGGCCACCGACAGGCCTTCGGTCAGCGAGGCGTAAATCTCGCCGGCTTCATGGGCAACGGCCTCACGGTGCAGGCGCAGTTGTTCCTTGGCGTCGGTCAAGGCGCCGCGGGTTTGCGCGCAGCGTTGCTGTTGCGCCGCCAACTGGCTCGCCGCCCGCTGTTCGCGCAGCACCCGCAGGGTTTGCAGGGTGCGCAGTTGTTCAGTCTTCATCGGTTCTTTTCTCCATCGTCATACCAACAGCGCACTCACTGAGTGCATGAAGATCGAATGTGGGAGCTGTCGAGCCCCGGCGAGGCTGCGATAGCGGTGGGTCAGGCAACATTGATGTTGGCTGTGCTGACGCCATCGCAGCCTCGCTGAAGCTCGACAGCTCCCACACTGGAGCTTGCTGCGCTTTCGGGCTCATGCCAGCACCTGGCGCATGCGGATCAAGGTCTGTTCGGGGCTGCTGGGTTCGTCGGCGTTCTGGCGCAGGAAGGCTTCGATTGCCCCATGGCGGGTGATCGCTTCGTCGGCCAGGGGGTCGCTGCCGGCGGAGTACTCGCCGACACGGATCAGCATTTCGATCTCGCCGTAGCGCGCCATCAATTCACGGATGCGCATCGCCAGGCGCTTGTGTTCGTCACCGGCGACCTGCTCCATCAAGCGGCTGCGGCTGCGCAGCACGTCCACCGCCGGGAAAAAGTTGCGCTGCGCCAGTTCGGCGCTGAGGGCGATATGCCCGTCGAGGATCGAACGCGCTTCCTCCGCCACCGGATCGCTGGCGGCGTCACCTTCGGTGAGCACGGTGTACAGCGCGGTGATGCTGCCGGCAGGGCCCGGGCCGGCGCGCTCGAGCAACTTGGGCAAGGTGGCAAAAAACGACGGCGGATAACCGCGGCGGGTCGGCGGTTCACCCACGGCCAGGCCGATTTCGCGCTGGGCGCGGGCGAACCGCGTGAGGCTGTCCATCAACAGCAGTACATTGCGGCCCTGATCGCGGTGGTACTCGGCCAGGGTGGTGGCGACAAATGCCGCGCGCACCCGCTCGGCGGCCGGGCGGTCGGAGGTGGCGACGACAGCAACGGTGCGTGCGCGGGCCGTGGCGTCCAGTTGCACGTCCAGCAGTTCGCGCACTTCCCTGCCCCGCTCGCCGATCAAACCGATGACAATCACATCGGCCTCGCTGTTGCGGATGATGCTCGCCAACAACGAGGATTTGCCCACCCCGGGCTCGCCGAAGATGCCCATGCGCTGGCCCTGGGCGAGGGTCAGCAAGCCGTCGATGGAGCGGATGCCCAACGCCATGGAGCGCACGATCAATTGGCGGGAGAACGGTGCCGGTGGCTCGGCATGCAAGGGGTAGGTCTGCAGGTTCAGGGTTGGCGGTACACCGTCACCGTCGAGAAACTCGCCCATGGGGCTGATCACTCGCCCCAATTGCGCATCGCCCACGGCCACACCCAGGCTTTCGCCGGTGGCAATGATTTGCGTGCGGGTCGACAGGCCTTCCATGGAACCGATGGGCGACAGGATCGCTTCGTCGCCATCAAAACCGATCACTTCGGCGCTGAGGCTGCGGCCACTGACCGGGTCGCGCAGGTGGCATAGCTCACCGATGCTCGCGCCCGCCACGCTGGCCCGCAGCAACACCCCGCGAATGCTCAGCACCGTGCCCTGCATCGGACGCAAGCGGGCCTGGGACAGCCGCTCGGTCAGGCGCGGCAGCAGTTGATCGAGGTTCATGCCACGCCCTCTTCGGCAAAGGGCAACAGGCTGCGGCGCAGGCTTTGCAGTTGCGCCTCCAGCCCCAGCTCAACCGAACCCGCCGGGCTGCTCAGGCGGGCCTGGCCGGCGCCCAGTTGTGCATCGGCCTCTACGGCGATGCCGTCCTTGAGCAACTGTGGGCGCAGGGCATTCACGTCGGCGGGCGGCACCCACAACGTCAAGACCTGGCCCTGGCGAAACGCGCTCAGGGCCTGGCGTGTACAACGCACCACGCGGTCGGTGTCGTCCAGTTCGCCGAGTACTTCACGCACGATGCCCAGGGCCAGGTCCGCCAGCGACGCCTCAAGCCCGGCCAGGTAATGCTGGACCTGGGCCTGGGTTTCCAGCAGCAACTGTGCAACCTGTTCGGCACCTTCGCGGCGCGCACTTTCAAAACCCTCGGCGCGGGCGGTGTGCAGCCATTGGTCGCTGTCGGCCTTGATCTGCTCGGCGTGCGCCCTGGCGGCTTGCACAAAGGCAAAGCCATCGGTCCATAACGCCGCTTCATCGGCGTGCAAAATCCGCGCGGCCGGACGGCTGGGTAATTCACTCATGGGCAAGCTCCTCGGCGAGTAACCGGGCGGCGACGGTCTGGACGATCTCCAGGTCGCGGGGCAAGCGCCCGCTGTAGCCCTTGGGCGCGACAAACCGCAGGGGCAGCCAGCCTTGCAACTCGGCAGGCTGGGCTTGCAGCCAGGCGGCGACACAGGTGAGGCCATCGCGGTCGATGGCGTCGATCAACTCGGCGGGCTCGCGCAGCAGGTCGGCCGCGCCGCCCAACTGCCGGTGCGCGAGGGCCAGGGCAAAGGCTTCCTGGCCAAGGCCCTCGCGCAATTCATTCACCACTTCGCGGCGGATCTCCCGGCTCAGGGTCGAGCCATGCCAGATCGCACCACACAGCCTGGGCAGACGCGCAAATTGCGCCGGGCTCAGCAGCAGCACCGGCAAATCAGCGGCGGGCGGCGTGACCAGATGCGCCAGCGGCGCCAGCTGATAATGGCTGGCCAGCAGTTGCTCCAGCCGCGAGCGAAAACGCGGCTGCCCATGCAGGGCTTGCAGCACCTCGACCGGCAGGCCTTCGCCAAAACACTCGCCAAGGCTTTGCTCGCGCACAAACTGCAACGGCTGGGCGATCAGCCCCTGCCAACGCTCAACCAGGCTCATTCACCCTCCTTGAGCACATACAACGCCTGGGCCTGGCGCCGGGCCCATTGCTGGCGGGCCAACACACCACCCGCGCCGAGGGCGAGCAGCAGCAAGCCACCGAACAGCAACCGCGCCTGGTTGAGGTTGTCTTCCAACAGCCACAGGCCCATGAAACGCGCGAGTCGCGGTTGCGTCGGGTTCTGGCTGATGGACACCGCGGCCTTGATCGCGGTCACCGACACACCGTCGTAGCTCAGGCCGGAAATGCCGTTGGCCACCAGGGTCTTGATCTGCGGGATCAGCGTATTGATGTCTGTACCCGGGTCGTAGCGCACCAGCACCGAGGCTGACGACGGCGAAATCACCCGCTTGAGCAGGTCATTGTCCGGCAGCACCACGTGCACCCGCGCCGAGACGATGCCGTCGATCTGCGACACCGAGTGGGACAGTTCTTCGCTCAAGGCATAGATCATCTGCGCCCGCTCCTGCACCGGCGACGACACCAGGCCATTGCCCTTGAACACCTCGCCCATGTTGGAAAAGCTCTGCTGCGGCAGGCCGGCGTTGTCCAGCAGGGTCATGGCCTCGGCGAAGCGCTGTTCGTCGACCACCACTTTCAACTGGCCGTTGTCCTGCACCTTGCGCGTCGCCGGGATGCCGTCGCGCAGCAGCACCGCGACCATGGCGTTGGCGTCGCGCTCGCTGAGGTTGGTGTAGAGGTCCATGTCGCAGGCCTGCAAGAGGCTGGCGAGCACGCCGATCAGCAGCAGGCGCAGGGCACGATTCGGGCTTGGCATGGCGTTATTGACCCTTGAGCAGCGTGTTGGCGGAACCGGAAATCTGCGTCGCACCGCGCACCACCATCTGGGTTTCGATGGAGTAGTCGAACATCTTGCCCAGTGAATGGACGATCTGGTCGACCTGCTGCTCGGCGACTTTCTTGCCCGGTTCTGCGGTGGGCGAGGCACCCGAGGTGCGGATATCCGCAGCGGCCACTTGCGGCGGCGCCGAGGGGTTATTGGTGAGCAAATCGGCGCGCTCGGAAAAGGTCCGGGAGCGGTCGATAAAACTGTTCAGGCGCTCCATCAGCCCCGAGCCGATCTGATGGGGGCTGGCGCCCTCGGGCATGCCCTTGGCCGTATTGGCCATGTGCTCGAACAGATTCTGCGAGGCCCCGGCGGGCCCCGCGCCGGCGGACGGCGGCAAGGCCGTGGCGCTGGCAGCGAGACTGATGGTCATGGGTGCGCCCTACTCTTCGTCGTCATCGGACATGGCGTCATTCAGCATTTCCTGGGCCTTGGGCATGATGATGAATTGGCCGCCGATGGTGACCGCCTGGGTGATCAGGGCATCGGTGAATTCGGCGTCGGTCATCTCCGGTTTATCGGCGCTCTTGGCGTTGTCCACCGCGGCGTTGAACTTGGCTTCAGGGCTGGCGCCACCGGGGGCGAGGTTGCTGTCTACGGCGGTTACGGACATGGTCATGCTCCTTTACTGGGGTTGGGGTGAATCAAGGGGTTTCAGTGCTCACCTGGGCGCCGCGAAACACCCGCACGCCGTGCTCGCGCGCCACCACCGGCGCGGCGGCCTTGGGCTGCAGGTGATCCACATGCTGCTGGACCAGCGCCAGGTACGGCGGCGGCCCGGAGACGAAGACTTCATCGCCCTCGGGGCCGTTACGCATCGATAACTGCTGGCCGAACACATCGAGGTTGTTCAGATAGGCCTGCAACTGATCCAGGTTCAGGGCGCTGGCCTTGAACAGCCTGGTGGTGATTTCATCGCTGGCATTGAGGTACAGCAGGTTGCCGTCGAAATACCAGGTCAGGCCATTGGTGCTGCACAGCATCTGCAAAAACTCCCCGGCGGTGGCTGCACGCACGGTGCTGCGGGCCTTGCCGCGGACCTTGTCGGAGAGCACCAGCGGGATATCGAGGTTGTGGCCGAACTCTTCGAGGGCGGCGCGCACGTCCTGGTCCACCAGCACATAGGCGTAGGGTTTGGTGAACCATTCAGGCTCGTCGTCGGCGTGGGCGATCGAGGCCCCCAACAGCACCGACAGACATAGGAGCGCCATGGAAAATATGCTTACATGACGTCCGCCTTCGCCCAACGAGTTGTGACGATGACCAAACACTTTTTGCTTGCCGGCAGCCTGTTGCTGGCTGCCTGTTCCAATACTGCGCCGAGCGATTCCGACCGCTCGCTGAAGCTGGCCGACGACCTGAACAAACGCGGCGACTACGCCAGCGCGGCGGCGCTGTACGAACGTGCGGCCCAGCAACCGGGCGCAAGCATCGACTTGTGGCTCAAACTCGGCCAGGCGCGGCTCGACGGCAACGACGCGCTCGGTGCCGAACGCGCCTTCCAACAGGCCCTCGGCCTTCAAGCGCACAACGCCGACGCCCTGCTGGGACTGGGCACCGCGCAACTGCGCCTTGGCAAAAGCCAACGCGCCGTGACCGCCCTGGGCCAGGCCGCCGAGGCCAGCCAGTCGCCGGTCGCCTACACCCGACTGGGCATTGCCCAGGTGTTGAACGGCCAGGCCGTCGCGGCACAAACCGCGTTCGCCAAAAGCCTGGGCCTGCAACCCGACGACCTCGACAGCCGCTGCAACCTGGCCCTGGCCTACGCCCTTGGCGGCCAGGCGCAGCAGGCCTTGGACACCATCGCCCCCGTCACCCAATCGCCCCGCGCGTTGCCACGGCATCAGCGTAATGAGCTGCTGGTGCTGGTATTGGCGGGATACGAACAACGAGTGGCCAGCTTGCCGCTGGACGATATTCCGGCGGCTGAGCGCGCACGCCTGATCACGGAAGCCAACCGCATCAAAGCCATCAGCGATCCGATTGCGCAAGCGCGGGAATTGGGGCTGGTGGATACGCACTAAATCCAACTGCTTTTGATCTTGCTGTTGCCCTGCTTTTGACGTTGCTTTTGATCTATCAGGCCCCGTTAAACCACGCTGGCCGAACGCAGGCTTTGGAGCGTGGGTAACCCGGCAGGACGCCGGGTTAGCCGTCCTGGGCCAAGGATGGCCCATGACGGCGGCCCACGGTCCAAAGCCGGAGTGAGGGCACAC